>NZ_JBBOOX010000002.1:0-7390 GCF_038003325.1 Bacillus sp. FSL K6-3176 | reverse complement strand
ACGGTACAATACCCTGGCATTCTGCTTTGAACGGAAAGAAAACCCACCGCACCTATTTAGGTGCATAAGTGGGCACTGGTTCTCCAGTGACTCTTTTCGGGCTCTGCCCAAACCCGCCAACGGTCTGCCCGTTGGATCGCAAATATTCAAACCCCCTACCCCCGATCTTCGGGGGATGCCCCTTCGGCTGGCGCAAACAAACGGGGTTTGTTTGAATCAATAGGCTTTGGGTGTAGTGAATGAGTCAACTCCTTAATGCTCACTTTCGTTCCGCTTACCGTTGACTCATGCCTTATGTTCTTCTTTTACATCAGATTTAAGACTAAAAAAAAGACCCTGTAAAAAAACAGAGTCAGTAAAAATTCAAAAACAAACCTCTTTTTTAAGTGTTTTATTCAATAACAGTTTTTACTGGTGGAATTCCCCAATCAAGATAGAAAGCTACACCTTTACCCTGAGTCATAGCTCCAGTTATTTTCAATGCAAGATCTGCAAAAAAGGCTCCACCTAAAACTGCAGTACTTATTCCAGCCACAGTGCCTAATGGTCCTGCTAAAGCTGATGAAACTGCTGTCCAAGCAGCCATTAATGCAGCTGGACCTGATTGCGCTGCAACGGTTAAAACAGCAAATGTTCCAGATTTCAAAGCAGTATTAGATAAATAACCAGCTCTATAACTAGAAGTTTTAGCTACTTGGTTACTTTTTAATATGCTTTCTTTTGAAGCAGAATAATTATATGTACCATCAAGTATAGCTTTGAAATCTTTAAGTTGTGTTTTTGTAAAATCATATTTATTCATAAGAACATCATCACTTAAATCTACACTTAATGTTTCTTGATCTTTCTTGAAATGAATATGATTCGAAACTTCCAACAACTTAGTAACAAGCTTTGTATCTACACCAGATTTCTCTAAATCACTTATGCTATTTTTTTCTGATTCTGTTAATGTTACAGCACCCTTACTTCTGTCCGACGTCTGTGCTTGTGCTACTACGGGCGAAACCAAAGATATAAGGATTACTGAAGCAACCACAAGAGACAAATAACTACGTAACTCTTTTTTCATAGTGACCTCTCCTTTACTAATGTTATAAAAATAACCAAGTAATAGTTTAACATAAATGTCAAAAGAATTCCTTTTGATCTATATTAACTATGCTGGAGAGTTTTTATAAATTTTAAATTTATTTGTCTAATGACCTTGGTTTCCTCCATGTAGGAATGAAAAACTTAATATTTTTAATAACCAAAATCACAATGCCAAAAAGTAACGTAACTAATGTATTTATACTTCTTTCAAAAGGCAACATTTCATATAAAAAATAAGAGAAAACAAATAACAGATCAAGCCATATAACTTTTTTAGAACCAGATTTTCTATTAAAGTAATCCCTTGCCCCAACAAATGTTAGAACTACTCCGGTCAAAAATAGGACACCCCACCAAATTTGTAAATACCAAATAGGAAGTTGATAAGAAGAAAGATCAAATAAAGCACCAATGTAACCTAAAAAACTAATCAGCATAAGAATTCGACCAAAGACAGCTGACATTTGCATTTTTATATCTTTTTGACTTTGTTCAATCCGAGTTTCTAAGTCTTTTTGTTCCTCAGAATATTGCTCTGGAGAAACTAATTCTTTAATATCACTATCAAATAATTCAGCCAACCTTATTAGATTATCCATTGATGGTTCTGATTGATTTGTCTCCCATTTCGATATTGCCTGCCGACTAACCCCTAATTGTTCTGCTACATATTCTTGCGATAACTTTAAGGATTTTCTTTTATTACTAATATTAGAACCTAAAGACATCATACAACACCCCATTTCCATATGATTGCTGTAATTGTATTAGTTTCACAGGTTGCACACCACCAACCACTATGCAACTATTGGTTGCAAAAGCTTGTTTTAACTAAATTCTGTGAAAGATTATTATCAAAAGGCACTTCCACTTTATGAGAGACTTTTATGAGTCTTTAAATAAATTTATAACCGTTAAAACGTTCTTGTCATATTTCTCATGATCGAATGATCGTATTCATGGACGCAACCATGATCGTGATCGTAGGAATCCATTGATATAACTAGAATAATCAATGTATGATCGTATGGTGAACGAGGTGGTGAAATTATATGGATAACCAAGAAAAATGGCACTCTATCAAATCATTAGAGAAAGAACTTCAAATCCCAGATACAACATTGCGAAGATACATTCGTCAACATGGCCATCATTTGAACATAAAGAAAAACGGAAAAAGCTATTTAGTAGCAAATGAATCCATTCCTTTGCTGAAAAAAATTCGTGGTTTATACGTAGAAGGAAAGTCTATAGAAAACATTGAGACCATCCTCACTAACGAAGGACATCCAATCACTATCACAATAGACAATCATACAGAAAGTACAGCATTGACGCTGAATGAGTCGATAGAGGACATAAGGAATACTCTCAACTCACAAATGAATGAACAAAAACAAATCATCCAATCTCTTATTCAGACAATTCACGAACAACAACACTACATTGAGTCTAAGCTTGAGGAACGCGACAAACACCTTATAGAGGCTCTAAAAGAGAATGAAGAAATGAAAAAACAGATTGCTGCTGCTCAACAAAAAAAGTGGTGGCAATTTTGGAAATAGGACACCCATGAAAATGGCGCACTTATACACACCCCTGTGTGCGTGCTAAAATCTCTCGATTTCCGTCAAGCGTGTAACTTGCTTTTATGTATTTTGGAGTCAAATATAAATAAAAAAAGCAAACTCATAAGAGTTTGCTTTTTCATTAAATCTCAATCCCAAAAAGAAGTAGCTTTTCCCTTGGCACTACAATAAATTGTATTAGAAAAATTAAAAGATTGAAAAGTCATATTAATTGGGTCAATACCAATTTTTAATTTACCTTTGAAAGTGTTTCTAACATAAGACTTAGCACTTTTTTTACTCTTCTTTGAGCTATGTGATACAGTCCAAACTGTTCCTTCATGAGTACCATAAGCATCTGTAGGAGTAGAAGTAGACCCATTCACAGTAAATACACCAACACTATTCAATGTCAAAACAGTAAAACCTAAAATGTTTTTAAGTTTCATTTGTTTTTTAACTCTTACGTATTGAGACTTTTTCTTTTTAGCTGCAGACGCCATTACCATATTATCAATAGTCGATGAACTCTCTGCTAATGAAGATGGCGGGACAAATCCCACAGTCTCTTCTTGACTTGTCTCCAAAATAAGATTTTCACTCACTTTAACTTGATCACTTTTTTTCTCATCATCTAATTTTTGAATACCATCTTCTATAATTGTCCCTAAATTGTTCAATTCCTCTGTGCTAATATTTAGTTCTTCAGCAAGATTTTCATCCTCATTAGAGACAGATTCTGCAAAAATAGATTGATTAAAAGTAAAACTGGATAACAGCAAAATAACAACTAGAAAAGATAATACTTTTTTCATAAAAACCTCCAAATTATTTAATCATTGTAAAGTAAATAATAAAGAGATTGAGTCCTTATGTACATAAAAAGTGATGAAAATTAAGGTAATTTTAAATTATTTGATCACTTGGATAATACTGCTTTCCTCCACACTGGTATAACTAAAGAAAATAATCATTACTAAAACATACAAAACTAAAGATAGTTGAAACAAAAAAGAAACAATAGCTACAACTTTGCACCAACTAGGGTATTCATTTTTATTAGATTTTTTCAAAAGATAAATAGAGAATATAACACCTAAAAATGGTACTAAAAATGAAAGAATAGAAAGAAATACTGCACCTGTTAGATTAGAGGCATTAAAAGTTTTAAGTTCCTGTTTCATAGATTTGACCGCCTTTCGATCTCCTTTTAATAATTCATCAAGCGTAACATCATACAACTTACTAAGAAGCACAATCGTTGTAATATCAGGATAATTTTTTCCGTTTTCCCAATTTGAGACTGCCTGTCTGCTAATAAATAATTCTTCGGCTACCTTTTGTTGCGTTAATCCCCTTTCTATACGTATATTCTTCAATTTCTCATGTAATTGCATAAATAACTCTCCTCCATAAATTCTAACAACATAAATAAAAAAAAGAAGCAAGCAACGCTTGCTACAACGAAAAATCCAGCCATATAACAGCTTTCTTACTTGCTTTTGAATATTTTGTAATCAAATACACATTGTCTAAAAAGTGATGAAGTAACAGAAAAAAAGCAGACCGATTATTTCTCTATTTTTCTATGTGATTATGTAATTCTTGATGCCAACATGCCAATGAGCCATAACTTCAAACGCCTCATTGGCTACCTCATCATCATCTTCTTCAATTCTGATCAAATCTCCGTCTTCAGGATCCGTCAAATTGAGTTCCTGATGGATCTCCTTCAAGATCCCGCCGTAACCGATCAGCCTTCTGGAAGCTAAAGCACCATCCAAGTAATAGACCGTATCCAAATTTTCCTCGGTCACCTCATTCCCACGTATCACATCCGTATCCTTGACAGGATACTTCGAGATTTCAAGAATCGCCTTTTGTTCTTCCATTGCTTCGCGCACTTCTTTTTCAATCGCTTCCGCATCGATTCCCTTTTTTCCTTTGACCCGCTGCACATGCACAATAGGTGTGTAATCCAATTTCATTGCACGCTTCCAAAGGCTTGTCCATTCTGCTTGCTTGATATAGCTTTTCCCTGTGAAATAACTTCGCTTCACTGGAATTAAGACATGGAAATGTGGATGATATGTATTCTCTTCATGGTTTTTCGTAATCTCTAAAGCTCTGAAAAAACCAAGTGTTCCAGATTTCACTTTTTTATATTGAAACAGCTTTCTAAAACCTTGCATCATATCAGTAATTTTTTGTTTTAAATGGTCACCCTCAACATTTTTCACCGTCAACGTGAGAAATATCCATGCGGGCTTATATTGTCGATTCGCTTCTTCAACGATCAATTTATTGTGATAAGCAATTTTCAATGACCTTCGCCACGCACACATAGGGCATAACCTCACTTTACAAAAATAGGCTTGATATAATCGTAGTCTGCCCGTTTCGTTATCTCTTCTAAACGCAAGACATTCCGCACAATCACATACTTTCTCTGCCTTTTTTCCGTAGTAAGGCGCACCGGTACGCTTTTCAAGTCCTTCATAATGAGCCGCCATCAATGACGATCTCACCTTCTTCCCTCGCCAATCCCGCTTTTTACCTGTTGCGGTTTTGTCCTCAAGGATGCTATAATTCGATTCAGATGAATATAACAAAGCAAAAAACTCCTTCTGCGCTAGTTCTCTAGCATTCTATTATTTAAGATTCGACACCTTAATAATAGCAGATGGAGTTTTGTGCTGTCAAAATGCCTTTAAAGCCTTGACACCATTGAATTTATCGAACTTTTTCAAAATGACAATGTTTCTATATGTATCAAGATAAGAAAAGACACGATTACAACTTCGTTGAAATCGCAAAAAAGACCAGCAAAATTGCTGGCTTTTTTAAAACCAAAAACAAAAAACCACTAACCCCCCCATAGGGGGTTTTTTTTGGGGGCCATGCTGCACAACAAAAAAAAACAGACCCTAAAGGTCTGTCGATTTTCATGTTCCAAATCGAATACGATACATCATGTTGCATTCCTTGAAGCAACAGAAACGCTGTTATCTTGCGTCGCTAAACCATAAACTGGCGCAACAGCCACAGCTAAAATCAAAACGGCAGCCATAATTTTTTTAAACTTCATATTCAAAATCGCCCCTTTGAATCAGTTTCTGAACTTGGATCATCTTCCTGTAAAAAAATACAGAATCATCCAGTCGTTCTATGTCATTATAAAATCTTCCAGCCTCTAAAGCTAGGTCTTCTAAATAAGGATAACCACGACTATATAAAAGTTGATCAAATTTTTGATTGACTTCAACACTAGGCGAAACCGTCACATATAACTCATGAAGCACATTAAAAAGATCGACAAACATGTAATCATCATACTTTTCAGCATAACTTTTTCCTTTCTCACAATAATCAAGAGCTTCTTCTTTTCGTCCCTGCTTAAAGAAAATGATGGCCAAATCATAACAAGCTTGTACTACCTCTTTAGCACCGATCTTCTCGCCTAACTCTAATGCACGTTGGTAATATACTGTTGCTTTCGCAACATCATCTTGTTTATTAAAACAGTTTCCTAAATTCAACAAACCCTTAGTCGTAATGTAATCATGGCCAAGTGCAATAGATTCCTGTAAAGCTAGTTTCAAATGGGGAAGTGCCTTCTCATAACTGACCAGATCGTCATAATTTCCTGCAATCACGAATCTACACTGGATTAACCTAACTTGATATATACTGTTTGCCTTATAAGCATGATACGCCTGTTCAACATAATACATAGATAGATGTGTTTGCTTCATGTGATAAAAGATTTCTGCCATTTTGAAAAAGAACTCCGCACGCTCCAATTCATCAGCTACTTTATCAAGTTTTCTTTCAGCATAGCGATAAAATGTAATAGCTTTTATGTACTCCCCTTTAGAAAACTCATACATCCCTCTGAAAAAATTGAAGTAGTACTCCATAATACCAGTAAGCCTTTTTCCTTCACCTTCGACAGCTCTCAAATAATCAGCTTTGTTGACAGTATTTTTTGATGGATTTACGTATTCAAGCATCTGTTCATGGCGAAATTCCATTAGCTGAAAATAAAGAACAACCTGTTCGTCTTCCTCCATCAAATCTAGTTCATTCTTAACTTCGTTACGGAGAATCTCTGCATCTGTCACATTCAACCTTTTGATATGCCGATACCACTCATTAATCTTCTGACCAACCACAGGCGCTGCAATAGTTCCCATACCATCAATCCCCCGATACATCGCTTTTTTATGTTAAATCCTAGCACATGAAATACGGCTATAACTTGCTTGCGTTTCCATTTTTGAAAATTTTCGGTATCTCGCAAACGTTTTTTAAAATGAATTCAGCAGACAAAACGAAAAAACGCATTTAAATCCCTTATAAGCGTTTTTAACTAATTACCCTATTTAAATTACCTCAACAAAAATAAAAGCGCTCAGAATCAAATCTGAACGCTTTCAGAGGCATTTTAGAATTACAGCCTCGGTATTTTTATACGTTTTAATCATTCAAATAAATCTTTGTCACAAACTCAAAACGAGTCAATCCATTGCTATGACTAGCCTTAATTTGCTTTTTTCTTCCGTAGTACCCCCCTGTTAGAGTGGGGGGGTTCCCGTTTGGCTCTCAGTGCTTCGCTTTTCGTTGCCACTCGACGACTGTCGTCGTCTTCCGCTGCGCACTTTCGCCAAACAAAACAGACGCACAAATATTTCTTTAATCGTATCATTTTTGATACTTTCATGCCA